>NZ_CP147408.1 GCF_037201815.1 Metabacillus sp. FJAT-52054
TCAAGGGGGTGGTTAACAAAGCATTTTCCTTAGCTGTTTAATAAATTTAGAGAGGAGGATGGGCTTGAAGAATTTAGAGCTGCGGAACGAAATTAAAAGGTCTCGGCTTTACTACTATGAGGTGGCTGCTTACTTGGGTGTTCATGAGAATACACTGTATAGGTTGCTCAGATCAGATCTTTCTGGAGAACAAAAGGAAAAGATCAGAAATGCGATTAAACAATTAAAAAAACTTGCTGTAGCAAACTAAAGCTGCAATTTTTCAACCATTGGTTGTTAGATTGTGGCTTTTTATTTTGAGGAGAGGCGGCCAACAAGTGGGTAAATCAAAAGAGATTACAATTCCAGAGCATATACAAAGGGTTTTAAATCTTATACCAGAAGGATCTGACAGCCCAATTACCGTTAGGACGTTGTCGAGTCTTACAGGTTTTCATGGAACAGTTATTAGAGATTACATTTCCCAGGCTGTAGTTAAATACGGACAGCCCATCGGCACATCAAATTCGGTTAATCGTAGCGGGTACTATGTGATTTCTACAGCTGATGAGAGAGAAGCGACCATTAGGAACTTGCGCAGCAGAGCTATAAAAATCCTAAAACGGGCTAAGGCTCTTGAAAAGATGCCGGATAGAGGACAAATAAAGCTCCATTTATGACAAGTAAGGGGATGGTATGGTGGATATTCGCAAAGAGCTTGATAAAGTTTTTGATACTGACCAGTTTACAGATGTAGAGTTATCAAGGCTCTGGCATCAATTGGAGGCAGAACAAAGTGGAGAAATGGACTAAGTTCATTGAACATGAAATCGAATTTTATTTAAATTATGATTCTTATGTTCAAGACATAAAAGATTTAATCCTTGAGAACGAACTGGATATCCAGTGGCCCATTACTTTTTATGATGAAGCTGAGGGAAGGATTTATAGAAAATGTCCGGGGACTGAGGAGCAAGCTATTCAGCGTATAGCTAAACGGGATCGATTGAATCTTATGCTTAAAAGAGCCTCTGATCGCTTAAAACGCTTCTATGACGCTTATTCTACGCTTTCCAATACTGAACAGGAACTCATTTATCATTTGTATTTTGAAAATCATTATAACGAACAAGAGGTTTTAATAAAATTAG
Organism: Metabacillus sp. FJAT-52054; assembly: GCF_037201815.1. Taxonomy (NCBI): domain Bacteria; kingdom Bacillati; phylum Bacillota; class Bacilli; order Caryophanales; family Bacillaceae; genus Metabacillus; species Metabacillus sediminis. The sequence continues at coordinate 1,131 of NZ_CP147408.1, forward strand.
GTTTATCGAGCAGGGATGAACTTGAGTCTTCCAGATGGATTGTTCTAAATAAAATACTTAGGTTTTATGAGGAGGGTCGTAATGAGAAAATTACGGCCTTTTTTGATGCCCGAAAAGCCAAAAGAACAGTGTTGATTACGGGGAGTCCGTCTGATTATAAGAAAGAAGGTGCGCTATGAGTTATTTTGATTCGTTTATTAAGAAGCAGAAAGAGATTCAGTCCGGAAAAGCGAAGCCTCATACGTTGGGGCCAGTCCGGGATGTCCCCTCTGAAATATACGGCAAGGACAGAGGCAATAAGAAGCTGAGCGAGGACGGGGGCACCGGGTACGACTGGACAAAAAAATACCTTAGCCCACTTTCCTCGAAAAACTTCGGCTCGGACAACGAAACGAAATTCCGCACCGTCATGGAAAAAATGGGCGTGACGGATCAAAATAGGCAGGATGAGTTCCGACAATGGCTGGATGCCAATGAGCTCATGAAAGACACAAGGGAACGTGAAACAAGAGAGAAGGAGACACTCGACAATAAATACAAGATCATAGGGGAGCGCTCACTCGAAAACAGCGTAAAGAACCGAAAAGAAGCGGAAGCAGAAGAGAAGTTAAAACGAGATGTGCAGGGTTCAAATGGGGGAGCGATTGCCAGACGCCAGGCTCAGGATGGCAAGGATCGTGGAGGCTTCTTAGGATTCATGGACCGTTTTGTCGCTCCGATCTCAGAAGGGGCCAAAGACTTCATCTTCCCAGGACTCACTGAACAAGAAGCAATCAGTGAGATTAAAAGCAAAGGCGAATTGAATCCAGTCACAGCTGCAGCACTTAAAGATCGCGGACTGGAAACGACCGTACTTAAAGGAACAGGAGCCGTCCTTTCAAGTATCGCCCCAGTAGGTAAAGCTTATCAGGTAGGGGATAAGGTATTCAAAGGGTTTAATGCCATTAAGAATCCGATTGCTAAACAATTAGTCCGAGGCGGTACCGCAGGGGCTACGTTTGAAGCGGGAAGAGCAGCGGTCAATGAAGTGGCGGCACCAGATCAAGCGAACTTCGGGGATTATGCAGCTCGTATTGGACTATCGGCGGGACTCGGGGCGGTTGGTGATGCAGCAGTCAGCGGAATAGGTACTCAAATCGCCAAGCAGAAGGGTTTGAAACAGCTATTCAATGATATTCAGGCCAACCAAAAGTCTGTGGAGGAAATAGCGCAATCCGATGCTTTCACGCCTAAATTTCAAGCATTTAAGGAAGCACTTGCTAACCTCCCAAAGAAGGAAGCGACTGCTTCAATTGACTCGTTTATCAGTAAATTGAACCAAGCGAAAGCATTAAAAGGGGAAACCGCGGGAATTAAATATCCATCCATTGAGGAACGATTGAAAAACTTCACCCTGCCGGCCAAGGATATTCCAAAAGTTACTATCCCTAAACTCTCCAGAAGCGAGGATCCTGGGCTTGATGATCAAATTAAAAGGCTGTTTGCAAAAGATGCTCAAGCGGCAGCGGATAAAAAGAAGACGGATTTCAATGCCATGTTTGGCGGGGTTATTGCAGATGCCAATAAGGGGATGCGCCAAACTCAACCTAAGCAAGAATTCGATTTTGACCGGATGTATGAAGGGTTTGTTCAGTATGTGAAAGAACAGGGTTATGAAGCCAATAAAATGACACCTGAGGCGCTGGATGAAGTATTTACCCACTATGCACCGAAGGATTTCCCTTATAACTTGGATCAGTTGACGAGCAAGATATATAAAGATTCTCCAGCTTTCAAGAGCACGATGTATAAACAGCCCATTGGACCTGAGCAAAATCTTAGGACTATGCTTCAGAATGATCCTAAGATAAAGGATTTACTTAATGGGTTCAAACCGAAGCCAAAAGCTCCGGCGTTCAAGGAGTTCAATAAAGAGATGGATGACTTATTTAGGTTCTTCGATGAGCCAAAACCAGCAACAACTACACAAACCGAAGCGGGTGCAGCTGAAAGATTCACCAACATCGATTCAGAACCTTATGTACCATTGAAGCGGGTTAAAGAAGAATCTACAGCCTCAACATCACCTTTGGATCCAGAGGACTTATCAGGCCAAATTGTTAAGTTGAAAGAGACGGTCAAAAATACAAGAAACCCTATTGAAAAGACGGCCCTGCGTTCCCAGATTGCTGACCTTGAGCAAGAGGTGAAAATGGTTAAGGAGAAGGGATTGATCGGCGAAGATAGCACATACGAGGACCTTCTGGTTAATACGGATAATTGGAAAGATAAGACGCCTATCCTTTATCAACGAGAAACGATGGATCGGAACTTTGAGGATATTATGGGTCAGGACGCTCAAGGCATGAGGAAGGTGTTCTTGGACCCCGTGAAATCTAAGGAAGCGGAGCGAATTCGGTTTTTGAATGATGAGCGGTCTAAAATTAAGGAATTCAAAATCAAACCGGGAAGCCAAGATGATAAGTTTGTTCAGATGTACGGTGAGAATAAAATATCCCTGGATGAACTAAAGCAAAAAACCTCCAATTGGCGCGAAGTCGATAAGCTGGCCAAACATTACCGAGCCACATATGACCGTATGATCCAGGAGGCTAACACCGTTTTGCGTGAAAACGGAATGAAGGAAATTCCCTATCGAAAGGATTATTTCCCTCACTACGAGGATTTAACGGGATTTGAGAAGTTCTTCAAAGAAATCGGCTTTGATATGAACAACAACTCTCTTCCAACGGATGTTAATGGACTTACCGGGCAGTTCCGTCCGAATAAGGCCTTTTTCAAGCATGCACAGCAGAGGAAAACGGATGAAACGGCATTTGGAGCTTCAGAAGGCTTTGACGGCTACGTTGAGGGAGTTTCTAATATCATTCATCATACAAAGAACATCAAACGTCTGAGAGGTTTAGAGAACGCTATACGGACGAAGTATGAGGGGGATGAAAAGCTTACTAATTTCGTTGTGGAGCTGTCTGACTATACAAACTCCCTCGCTGGTAAGAAAAACATGATTGACCGTGCAGCTGAACGCCTGGTCGGAAGGAAATTCTATAATTTTGCGGATACGGTCCGGAGAAAAGTCGCGGCAAACATGATCGGGGCCAATGTAGGCTCTGCTCTGACTGGATATATTCCTATGACTCAAGCATTGGCCACTACTTCCAAACCGTCCTTTGTTAAGGGGATGACAGACACATTTAAAAATGTCTTTAAGGACGATGGCTTTATCCAGCAGTCTGATTTCTTGACGAAGCGGGTGGGCGCAGATCCACTATATAGAAACTGGTGGAATAATACGATTGATAAGTCCATGTGGCTTATGAAAACGGTCGATATGTTCTCAGCCCAAACCATTGTCCGTAGCAAGTATGCAGAAGGTCTTAAAAAGGGGTTAAGCTCAAAAGAAGCCATGAAACAAGCGGATGACTGGGCTCAGCGGATCATGGCCGGGCGTGCAAAAGGAGACGTACCAACCTTAATCGGTTCCAAATCTCTGGGAGCTCTTACCCAGTTCCAATTAGAGGTAAATAACCAGATTTCCTTTATCTTTAAGGACATTCCAAAGCACGTTGACAAAAAGGGAGCGGCTTCCGCGTTGGGTCAATTAGCTCTGTATTCTTACTTCTTCAACAACCTCTACGAAAAGGCAGTGGGGCGCCGGCCGGCATTTGATCCATTAGGGATAGCTTTTAAGGCATACAGCGATTACAATGATGATGAAAAAGATAAAATGGAATCTTTAGGAAATGCAACGATGAGCGCGATTAATACGCTACCGTTCACATCAGCTTTTGCCGGAGGGCGTGTTCCAGTGGGTTCTGTATTCCCTAATCCATTTGCAATGCTTAAGGGAGAGGCTAAGCCGGAGGACGAGTTTCTAAAGCCCTTAATTTACGGAGTGCTTCCAGCTGGCGGATCCCAAATCAACAAAATGAATGATGCAGCAAGGACATTGGGAGAGAATCCTCTGTTCCCTCAAAAGATGGCTGGTGTATACAACGACAGCGGGCAATTAAAATACCCGGTTGATAAAGGAACGGCTAACCAGTTTAGAGGGTTAATCTTTGGGAAAAGTGCATTTCCGGAAACCCAGGAGTATTACGATAAAGACCGAAGACAGTTATCTAATAAGCAAACGGCAGCTTTAGAAGAGTCGGCCAATCCGAAAGCGGATTATGATGCAATGATGATGGAAAGAACCATTAACAAGCTTAAGAAAATCAAAAATCCAACAAAAGACCAGACAGCTAAGCTCGATGCCTTTTTCAAAAAACTTGAGAAGTTAAAAGGGGAGTAGAAAGATGCTGGGTTACATTGGAAATCCGATAACGGGGACAGCGGCGTTGATCATTTACCAGGTTGCTCTGATCGTAGTGTTAGGGATTGCATTTGCAATTTGGCAAGTGACCAAGTCGCGTTTAACAGCAAGCAAAGGCTATGAAAAGGCAGAGAATCGATTTTTCGATTGGTATTATAACCGTTCTTACGGATTCAGGCGCTTTCTCCACGGATTAGGTATAGCTGCTGTTTGTGCCTTAGGATTAACATTAATCATATACTTCGGATAAAGATGTGCATCATCCAGACCCCTCAGATTCGATTCTAAGGGGTCTTTTTTATTTTGGTAATGTTTTATATTAGAGTCACAAAAATACTCTTATAGTGGATTTCTGTCCGTCTCACGACTTGTTTATCAAAGTGAATTAAATTAATTTTCCTAATGATTTCGGTAAAAGTGTATAGGAGGGATTTTATGGGGCGAGGAATGAGGCCAGATTCGAGGCTAACAACGAATATGTGCCATTCGATTGATATTGGAAAGCTAAAGAAAATAGGTCATTTTCGTAAGGGATGTACTGTGAGCGGGGATTTAACTTCACGTTTTGTGAATAGCGGGAGAGAAGTGAAGATGTACGTTAAATCATCAAGGGATGAAATGTTACTTGTTTATGATCTAAATAATGAGAGGCTGTCCTATAGAATTCCTATTTTGTATTCAGAATGTAATTATGGCGGCAAACGACCGTGGTTTAGTTGTCCTAATTTAACCTGCAGCAAACGAGTCGGAGTCCTATTTTTAGCGGGCCAATACTTCCTCTGCAGACACTGCCATAATTTAGCGTACGAAACCCAGAATATGAGCGACGCTTTTCGTTTACTGGAAAAAGCTCAAAAGATTAGAGGCAGGATAGGGGGCATTATGACTTCTGAACCTTTTCCGGAAAGGCCCAAAGGTATGCATTACAGAACCTATGCAAAAATGTCGAGTGAATATAATCAAGCACTTAATCAATCGTGGGGGATAGCCGCAGATCGGTGGGGCAAAGTGATTTGATTGTCGGACTTTTATGGTTATCCCTTACCTCGGGGTGTACTGATTGGTACGGGGTCCCAATTGATTTTTTGACACGCAGCACGCAAGGGAACACACAACGGATTTTTTCACACGATACACGCATGAGCATTTAGCATCCTCACATATCTAACACCCTAAATGGATTTAGCCTTTATGAAATTGCATTTTCAGGGGAGATTCGGGAGTTTTGGGACCCCCTAAAAAAGAGTCTCCTATGTGTTTTGAATTATTGGTGAAAAGGTAACTTTTCGCCAATAATATAAGATTATTTGCAGAGTTTGCTGGTCAGACAATGTTTAATATGCAATTGCAATGCAAGTGCAAAGACTGGAAATTTCCGCAGGGGTTTTTCACACGATTCGTACATGAGTATTCGTAAATTGGTTTCACAAAAAAGTGTGACCAATCTTTCGAGGCCAAGATGTTACACTGTTTTGTAAGAGTAAAGGTGAGACATTGTTGGGTCACCTTAATGTTGGTAAGTTAAGGGAGGGAGTCTTTTATGGAAAACCCACCGGATTATGTACTTGAGAAAATTGTTGATTTTTTCCTCGAACATTCAATCCCAAAAATACTGGAAAAGGAACGATTGGAAATGCTCTCGCTACCAGCGGAGATTGATCGTAAGGCATTCATAGAAAAGCCGCATTCAATCCCTTCAACTGGCGAAGTTAAGACCATTGATGAAAAATTGACGGATAACCGTTCACAGTAAGAAATAACACCTACAGCCGATATAAAAGGCGGAGGTGTTAGGTATGGACTTAGTTCAAAAGAATTTGCAAGAATCCATGAATAATATGGTTATGACGTTAGTGATTCTTATTGTCATTCCAGCAGTCGCTGGGGGTGCTGCCGGGCTAATCTTAAGATATTTGAGGATCCCTGGAAATATCGCCAATGGGATAGGCACCATTTGTTCTTTGGTAACTCTTTATTATGTGGCATTATGGTTATTTACTTAACCCAAGCCATTCGCTGCAGCTAAACACAGAGCTGCAGTTTTTTTATTTCACATACATTCCATTCCGATTATGAAAATGAAGGTAATTTTTACTATTTGTGGAATTTAAGCTAAGTAAAATTATCTATAGGGAGTGTGTGATGTGAAAAAGAAAGGTGTATTAGTTCTTGTCTCTGTGCTGGTTTTATCTATGCTGTTTGTAAGTACGGGCTATGCTAAGTCTGTGACAAAGAAGATTAGCGCAGTATTTGGGGCTTATGTAATTAAAGTAAATGGAAAGCAGCAAAAAACCGAAACTCTTGCTTCCGGATCTAAAGTGTATATTCCGATAACAGAAGTTTCTAAGCTGACTGATGCCTCTGTATCAAGATCTGGGAAGACCTACAACGTAAAGTCTGTAAAAGGGGATTTAAAGACGTGGGTTAAGCTAATGGATTACTACAAAAGGTTGGATAGTTCTTTAGAAGGTCATTACATGATCGGAGATTTTATGGATAGGGCTTATATTGATATCCGAGATAATAATTCCTTGAAGGAACTGGACAACGTAATTGATAAGTACAATTTCTTGGTCAAAATTAACAATAATTATAATTATGAAATGAACGGACTGATAAAAACCCTTGCTGCCCAGGGTTATAACATGAGAGCTGAGGAATCTCAGATCACGGCAGTGTTAGACGATTATGAAGGGTCACTCAAAAACTTAGCGGGAGCATTGGCTTCGCTCGAGAAATACGCTCAAACAGGAGATGAAAGATTGATTGACCAGCATTATGCTCAACTGAACAAGGCTTATGATTTTTCCTTCTCAGGGCGAGAAAAATCCTTTAAAAGATACAATTATTATCTAACTGTGATTAGTAAAAAATAAATCCCTAAAGAGAGATAAAAGTGTAAGAACAAATAGCTATTCCTCTCCCGGTACAAAAGTTGTAAAATGTATAAGTTGTCCGGGAAGGGGAGAAGATGATGGCTAACGAAGAAAAAGACATGGAAACACTTAAGACAGAAAAAGAGGCAGACATAAGGGAATGGACCGAAAGGAAAATTGTGGTTTCTAAGCAATGGATAGAAGAAGAAGAGACACAGAAAGGTCGTAATTTTATAAGAGGCGGCATTTACATGTGTGAGTTAGGAGAAAACATCGGAAATGAACAAGGAGAAGTTCGTCCGGTTATCGTTATCTCAAATGACTTGATTAACACGACATCCGGAAATGTGTTTATCGTTCCTTTGACCAAAAACCTCAAAAAGAAGGTTAAAAGAGATGGAAATAGGCAGGTCATAAGGGATACGAACGGCAGAGTGGTTTATCTGGATGTACCTAAAATGCAAAGTCATTACTTTCTTAGGAAGAGTAAATATGATTTTCTGACACATGATTCGGCTGCGATGACTGAGGTATCAAGAGCTGTTAGTAAGATAAGGATCACAACGCACCTTGGAACTATTTCTGATAGTGATTTGGAGAAAATCTCAACCCGTCTTGAATGGGTAATGGGGATCAGGAAGAGCAACCGTAAAAGTTAAGGTGCACCCTTCTAACAGCGTTATCCCCCCTTTCGAAGCCATATTTGGGGTTTTGATGCTTGACTGTGGTGGAACATGTATCCTATAATGATGTTACTTAGTTAACTACATTGCCTGTCTCGTCACAGGCGTTTCGCGTGATCTTTGATCAAAAACAATCACGTTATTTCAACAGGGGCCTTTTATCGGCCCTTTTTTCATATCCAATTTTATTTGTACATAATGATAAAAAGACTCCATATACTGTTATTACATCGCCTGTCTCGTCACAGGCAAATCCCCGTTTATCGGGTATTAGTTGTCTGCTAAGTCGTAGACAAACCGCCCCAGCGCTTTTGCTGGGGTTTTTATGTTACATAAGTCTGATTATGTATCGAAAATAAGCTCATAGCTATATGTGGGTGCCACAAAACTGTCTTACCCCTCCGAGCGATTGTTAGTGGAAGAGAGTTGCATGCATTTCTGGCAATTAAAACTCCTTACAAACAATCGTTTAAACGAATGATTGAATATGGATTTGAACTAAACCCAGATTTTATAGCTATTACTCAAAAAAGAGTAACAGCTCAAAAAAGCTGTTTAGCTCATTTTTGAGCGAAAGTACCAGGGGGCATAGCTTGCAAGACGATCACCTAAAACTCGACATGAAAAAAAGGATTTGACCAATAGTCAAAGCAGACAAATTGAAGTCGTTCAAAAATGACCAAGTTCAAACTCAGGTTGCCGGCGGCGTTCTTTGCAGCTCTGAAGATATGTCCATGAGCCCTTTGCTTATAATAGTGTGGGTAACAACTAATTACTTGCGCTTTAAAATTACTCATTGAAAATCCCCGTAAACCCTTGGAAACAAAGGGTTTACGGGGATAATTTGTTGGACAAATCTATGGATAGAAATTATCCATTTTACTATCCCTTTTTCTATCCGAAATCACGCCGTTCTTGCGGCCGTTCTTGCTAAATGATGCCTAATATAAGTGATGTATTATCTCTGTGTTAAGCCTGCTGATAAAGTTCTGGAAAAGTCAGAATGCCCACTTACACACCATGCAAATGTCTGCATGGTTTTTCGTTCTTTTTGAAGATAAATAATGCTAACGCATTGGACCTCTGGCGTACTCCTTAATCTTGCTTTCATGTTCAAACAGGAAGTGGTCATATTCGAGAAGGTAAGCAACGGTGAGGAACCAAAACACTTTATCGTACATGACTTTTAAAGACTGTTTGTAAATGAACGGCTTATCCTTCAAAAAATCATTCTGTGCAGCGTAAATCCAGAAGAGCTTTGACCCTTTTTGGATTCTTTGTAAAGTTGCGATCAGAGCCTCATTGATTCCTGGTGCTTGATACGAAAGCTGCAGAACTATATCATCTGGCGCTTTTCCTCTATGTATTTCAATTACATCAACTCCATCAATCCTCATGACCAATCTCTCCTTCGCTTGAATTCAGATAAAGGATAGTGCATGTTCCCTGGATTTGGCTAATGAGCATTTCCGGAATTTGGTGAGGGTAAAACCATCGGAATTCCGGATTTCAGCTAAGAATAAATCTTTTTTGCGGCGTTAAAAATGGTTTTTGGGGTGAAAAATAATTTTTTAGCCGGCGGATACATTCTAACCGCATAGCAGCATCTCAAGGCCTGTAAACACGTTGATAAAAAGAAGAATACTTGCTTACGGAGGTTAATGCATACAGAAACTCCAAGTCACCTGATAAAAAAGACAACATTAATCCCCAAAGTAAAGTAAAAGAAAAGAAAGTAAAAGAAAAGAAAGAGAAAGTAAATAAACCTTTTAGTCCTAAACAAGTTTATGACGAGGACAATATCCACTGTGCCTTCATCATTAATCAGCTCTTTTTATACAAAAAATAAGAATGTATGTTCGTTTTCGGTTAGGAAAGGCCCTATATATCCCAGTAATCTTTAACATTCCAGAAGTCCTTCACTTCGGCAGCTGGCTTAATTTTACGTATCGCATTAAGAAGCTTCTTCATAGTTGATCGGCTTGGTATATAGTCAGGATCGTTGCAAATTTTGCTAATGGTATTCCGGCTAATCTTAGAGGCCGCACACAGATCCTCCTGACTGTAACCCTGCTTATCAATGAATTTCCCTACTTTACTCCGTTTCTTTCCACTACCCCACATAAAGTTCACTCCTATACGTCTTGTAATTGTTAAGCAGTATGGACACCTTTCCCAAAACGAATACGAAATTTTCCCAAAGAAATTGTGAAAGTTGGACAAACCGTGCTGCATACGATGGGGTAAGAACGTGGTACACCAGCCTCCTTTGAAAGTGGTATATCAGGGTTTCAGGGTTACAAGCTGTTTAATGATCTCCCAGTTAATCCACCACAAGTCTTTATTTTGAAGGACTCATTGCTAACCTATCGAGTACATCTTTGCTGGTACATTAGTCCAAGCAGAAACGCTGTTATACCGGGGAAAACAGGATTTATTAAAAAAGAGAGACGCGGAATGAAAATAGAAGGGAGGGAGCGGGAACGGAGAAAATAGAACCTTTGAGGAGGATACATCAATGGGAGAAATTGTTTTAGTCGGAGTTATCGGAAGTTCAATTATCGGGGTGGCATTGTTGGAGGACCGATTGTTAAGCTTCGGGAGGTTTGTCGAGGCAGACTTGCTTGGCTTCCTTTTAAGATCCGGGCTCACTGTATCAGGAATATGGGCTGCAGCGTCGTTAATCATGCAAGCCATCAGGAGGTTTATTCTCTGATGATCAAAAGATTTTTATTAAGAGCTAAACTACAGAACGCTTTCAAGCTGGTTGATCTATCTCATAAGTTTACAAAGGGTAAAAACCAATTTACACGTTATCCATCCATTCGTATAGCTGAGGAGCGTCAGGATTACCTGTATTACGTCTTTTATCTTCCAGAAGGGTTAAACCCCAATGATTTAAAAAAGAAGGAATATGTGCTTTCTCAGGCGTTTGGGAGCGCCTATGAATTAAAGGGAGATGGAAAGAAGTATTCGCTGAAAATTTTCACCAGTGAACCGGAAACCTGTATTAGTTTTGATTTTGATGAACTCCAACCATTCCTTAACCATAGAATTCCAGTGCTGGCCGGCAAGGATTCCCTTGGAGAGATGCATTCCTTTGATATGGTCGATAATCCTCATCTACTGATTGCAGGGGAAACCGGGTCCGGGAAGAGTGTGACCATTCGGATGATCCTTACCTCGCTTATATTGACCAAGCGGCATACAATCGACTTCTATCTTGCGGACATGAAAAGAAGTGAATTTCATCTGTTTAGGTATTGCCAGGGTGTAAAGGCTGTAATGACCAAGAAAGATCAACTGTTAAGCTGCCTTCGGTTCCTGCGAATAGAACTGCAGCAGCGGGGAGATTTATTAGACGGTAGCGAATTGGAGCATATCGATAAATATAACGAGCGATTTCCGGAGAATCATCGAAATTACATCCTTTTGTGTATTGATGAAGTGGCTCTCCTGAAGAATGATAAGGAGCTCATGGATATCGTTGAGGAAATTTCCTGTATTGGCCGGGCGCTCGGAGTGTTCCTTATTCTTTCCATGCAGCGTCCGGATGGAAAAGTACTTGAAGGGCAGCTGAAAAACAATCTGACCGTTCGCTATGCGTTCCAGCACTCGGATAAAATCAATAGTGACATCACCCTGGGCCGTGGAACTAAGGAGGACGCCTCAAAGCTTGGTAGACCAGGACAATTCTACTTAAAGAACGCTCATATAACGGCTGTTCAAGCACCGTTCTTGACTGTAGAACGGGCAAAAGAATACCTGGAGCCCTATAAGATTAGGCCGCACATAGACGTTAAGGGGGAGGTCGTGAACGAGGACTTTGCACCGATGACTATGATTGGGGAGGAATCAGAGTGAATAAAAGAGATGTGGAGATTTTAGAGAGCCTGAGGAAGTTTAGGGTATTAGACCGGGACCAACTTATTTCCATGCACTTTCAGGGCAATGCTGACAGTATCCAGAGCTGTAATAAGGTGATGAAAAGGCTATCGCGGGATAAGAGAGTCGAAGTGGATCCGGGAGCGCGGCCGTATAATTATTTTCCTGATGGATCTGCTATGAAAAAGAACAGCACGAAGATTCCGCACTTTAAAGCAATTGGGGACTTTTATATCGATATATCCACTGTACTGCGGCCGAAAGTATTTGAAGTGGAATATAAAACTGGGAGCAAAGGCAGCGTTGAACCTGACATTTATATGATTTGGAACAAGATCCCCTTCTTTGTGGAAATTCAGAGGAACATCTACTCCAAAAAGGTGATGGAACGGAAGCTGGAACGGTACAAAGACTATTACAGCAGTGGTTTGTGGAAGGAAAGAATGAAGTTTTTCCCTTACTTATGGATTATAACGGAACATGTTTATTTGTTAAATTTCGAGCCATTAAAAGTGTATCAAACCAAGACGGTGAATGAGATGATTAACACTTATATGGTTAAGCAGGGAGCCGGCTGAGGGCTCTTTTTTTGTTTTCGAATTTTTTGAGAAACTATTAGTTAGTCAAAAAAGTCTAACCAATAAGTAAAGGACGAAAATGTCTCTTAATAAAAAAAGAGTAAGAACTTTTGAACATTTTTGTTTAAAAGTCTGACCAATTTCAAATATGAACGGGTTCAAATACAAGTGTGAAGGTTTTTACGGTTGTTTAGATGACCTCGTGTTTTGCGAGTTCATCTAAATACTTGGTTTCAAAAAAAAAGTTGTTGATCAAAAATGACCGGGTTTGAAAAGGGTATTAGTCAAAAAAGGATAACAGCTCAAGGATAAGACTTATTTGGGGTACCCTTTGAAATTAACTAATACGAGAAGTTCCATTGCATGAAACGAATTTCGGACGAAACGCACGCATAAAGCGGTTAAGGCGGAGATTAACGCTTAAATCGAATGTTGCGATTTTATTTACTTTTATCACTTCGGAAGCTTATAATGAACCTTATAACAATAAATTATTTAAAAATGCATGAAAAAACCTGATGCTGCTACATCAGGTTAATTCTCCGAATGGAAGTACCTCCATTTTTAAAAATCTAATTAGAATTGACCTACAAAGTTTGTAGGTTATTTTTTTTGTGAATTTGAGAAAACTTGAATAGCTTGGAGTGCTAAGCCGGTTACAGCCACAACAAAAGAAGCTATACTGAGGGCCACTTTATCACCTCCAACTACATCTGTGTACTGGAGGTTAATAATTCCATTCGGGTATTTATCATTTTAACACCTTATAGGAATCGAGGCACTATGTCTGACGTTTGTTATAACGAATATTTTTTGTGTTAATAATTTACAGACATCGTCGGCTAAATTCTTCTTCTCTCCTTAAGCCATGTGAAGAAATCTTCACGTTGAACCTTTTTATAGCGGCCAAGTGGAATTAGCGGGAAGTCTTTCTCATCCATTAGCTCATACGCATACTTCAACCCAATCCCTATTATTTCTGAGATATGCTTAGCGCTTAGCAAGTAAGGTAATTCTGAAAACTCTTCACTTCTTTTACTCTCCTGGTTTGATAAACTTTCCAATTTTATAACTTGATTATAAGCAAGGAAACCGTCGCTAATAAACTGTGAGGATCCTCCACAAATAGGACACTTCATCTTACTGAGGTCACCTTGAATACCAAACATACTTGCGCATTTATCACATTGAAAAGCCAAAATAGATTTTAACGTTGTAAAGTTCATTTTTGATTTTTCTGCCCCTCTAACCATAGGTTGAAATCATTCTTGGCCACTCTTTTTTGTCGTTTAAACCTTATTAACGGAAAATCAACTTCATCCATAATTTCATAAGCAACACGCGTGCTTACACGGAGTATACTGGCTACTTCTTTCGCTGTAAGCAGCGGATCATCATTTGGGGAAGCGATTAATTCAGTTTGCGGCTGAGGTGGTTCTTCTCTCTTTTTATAAATCATGAATCCTTCTTCCAAATTCGAGCATGGTTTCGAGCACTTCAAACACCGATAAATTTCTTGGTGAATGCTGGATCCGAATAAGGCACTGCACTCTCGACATTTAAATACCTGTACAATAGAAAATGTCATATCATCCATGTTTTTTCGTCTCGAGCCATATTAGAAATTCATCTTTCTTTACAAGTTTTCTGCCACCTTTTTCTCCGCCTACATTAAGAGTGGGACAGTCTTTTTGTCTCAGTAGCTCATAAGCTGTGCTCTTTGAGATTCCTAATAATTTATGAATGTCTGTCGCATTCAAGTAAAGCTTATCTTGATTTGAAATAACAATTGGTTCAGGCGTTTTTTGAATATTATAAGTTGTGACCCCGTCTCCAATGGAGTTTTTAACTATTTGACTGCAGCCAGGACAGTAAACATTCTTCTGCCCTTGTACCATAACCATTGAAAAGAAAGTCTTGCAGTAATTGCATTCAAATATCAAGACGCCTCTAACTCTTGTGTCCATCTTTTTATCCTCCAAATAGACGCTGCCATATACTTTTTGGCTCTTCTTTTGCTTGTTCTTCCTCTTTTTTGTCCATTTTTTCATTCGTAGCAGCAATCAGCTTCTTTGTTTCTTGAGACTCCCGAATGGACTTCATAAGCATCTCATCCCGTTTTTTAAGGCTATCTTCTATGTAAGTTTGTTGCTCATCAAGTCTTTTAACGAGCGCCTGGTTAAATTCCTTTTGCTGTTCGATATGTTCCATTAAAACAGAAATTAATTGATTATTAGAACGGTCAGAATCACGCTGTTCTTCAATGTTTTCAGCTGGAACGATACCCGTTCGAGGTAAGAACGCACCCTTTCCAAACCTATCTACAATAACGATTGAAGCGTTACTGATCTGCATGCTGTGGTTTTGAACCAGGTCTTTTAGGTGTCTGAGAACTGTAACGTCTCCTTCAACAAAAAGACGGTTATTCTTCTCGGATCTCATAAACTGGTAGCCTGCTTTTTCTAACGCTATACACCATTTCCTAAGCGTGCTGTCACCAACATCTAATGTGAGACTTATTTCCTTTGGTGTAAAGGCTTTTTCGAACTGTTCCACCGTTATCACTCCCGTTCTTGGTCACGTTCTATCTATCGTTATTGTAATTGACCAAGTAAAGCTTGGACAGACGGAACGGAGATTCGCCCCAGGAGGGAATCACCCTGGAATACTAACCAGGGTGATTAATGTGGTTAAAGCAACGATAAAACGAGCTGATACTTGCATTTTGAATTTAATTTTCTTTGTTTCCACTGAAATTGTCATAATGGGCCTTCTCCTTTCTTGGGATGTCTTTCTTTTTAAGAAGAAATTTCATAACCCTTCTTCAGCAAAAGATTTTTTATTCTATAAAATTGAACACGGAATATTCACCATGTTGGTTCTATCTGTGTCTATTACAATACAATCCATTAATAAGTGGCATTTTGCTCATTCCTTTTAAAAATTCTTTTCGAAAGATAATACCGACTTAATTACAATTTGGCGCAGCGAGGGTTTTCCAGGAGATTGAATTCCACCTTTTTTCCGCTTTTGGAAAAAACCATTTTAATGTCGAGAGTTTAATCTAATGAATTAGAAGTGCGGGGAACGTTCGCCAATTTTGGCAATCGTTATAGTGTAAGTAAATACGCTGTTTTAGGCCTTCCCTGACTTTTTGCCAAAAACGGCATAAAGTCTTCACCCTTAGTCAACTTTTTAGTGAATTTATGAAAAACTGTTTGGAGAGCGAAACGTTACAAATGGATGGGGTCGCGTTTCACGACGTCATCGAGTAAGGTTTTTCACTTTTTTGTGATAAACCGTATTATAGGACCTCGTGTATTGCGAGGTCCTTTGGAAAGGGGGTAGCGTTTTGCTACATCCTTTTATTATGTAAACTAACTCAGTTGTTTTCGTCTGATATATGTCATAAACCCTTTAAATACAGTGTTTTTTATAAACTTGATACATAATTATTGTTATGTTGTTAGTTGTCGAAAAGTATTTGTTTGCACTTATTGCGCGTTCATATGCAGTTATGGTATAGTTATGACAAGGAAAGAGAGGTGTAGATGATGCCGGAAGAGAAACTGATCGATATTAAGGAATTATGTGAAAGGATGGGGGTCAGCGAGCGGCAGATTTATAAGCTTCAGCAAGAGGGGCTCCCGAAAATCAAGATTTCACATAAAGTCACTCGCTATGATTGGGAAGACGTCGTGGCTTGGTTGAAGAAGAGATCGGAGGGTGAAGGGTGAATTTACATCACTTCAATAAGCAGTATGAACAGGTTATGCATTCTGGTGGCCCCAAAGATAAGGTAAATAGGGAGCTTGCTGATTTAATGAGCCAGATGGAGAAGGCATTTAAGATTCCTATGATGGCCAGTCCTAAATGGGAGAAGGAAAACAGGGCTGTTATCGCACTATACAGGAAAATATCAATGAGTCGATCACTGTAAGGGGGGGGAACGGAATGCAGAACGCTGAATACCTGGAGTCTTTCGTTGATTATTTGAAGGAGGAAGAGAAAAGTAATTCCACCATTCAGGGATATGCTGCAGATGTGAAGCACTTCATGGCTACTTTAAACAAAAGCATTACTGAAATAGAGAAAGCAGATGTAAATGCTTATAAACTTGAGCTGATTATGGTCAAAAAACTGAGCTTGCTGTCTATAAACAGAAAAATGGTGAGCCTCCGGCAGTTTATTGAGTTCCTGAACGACCGGTTCCAATTAAGCCTCCATTCTAAAATTAAGCAGGAGAAAATCCAGAAACAGTATTCCTTGAACGATGAAGAATTGTTATCTGTAGAGGATTACAGTCAGTTAATGGCAGCTGTCGAGGACGCTGGAGACCTTAGAACCAAGGCGATGTTTGAAGCCATGTATTTCTCAGGAATGCGGGTAAGTGAAATGCTGCAGCTCAGAATGGATCATGTGCAGGTCAGCGCGAAAGTAATCAATGATATAAGGGGGAAAGGCGGGAAATATCGAGATATATTCATCAGCACCCGGCTCTTGCAATCCCTACAGCAGTATTTAGAAGTGAGAAAACCGCCATACAGTAGCACCACTAATCAATTATTTGTTGGCCAGCGAGGTCCTGTTACTCGGCAAACTGTTCACAATTTGATGAAGCACTATGCAGGAAAAGCGGGTATTCCGGAATCAAAGGCTCATGCGCACAATCTCCGTCACCTGTTTGGACTAAGATTAGCTGCTAAGGGCGTTCCGATTCAAGATATCGCAAAATATATGGGCCATACAAGTATTGAGGTAACAAAGATATATACGGAAAAGCCACGTTCTTACTATGCAGAAACCATTGATCAACTTGTGTAAGAACAATTAAGTTGCTTAATAGTATTGGATATTAGGCACCAGATGCGAAGGAGTGAGAATAGGTATGAAAGCAAAATTATTTAAATTTCCTGTTACTGATTTTGAAGAAGTTTACACAGTAATTGATGAAGAAAATAAAAGATTGCATATATCAAGTGTAAATTACAGTTATAGTATTACATTGGATTTAACAAAGGATTTGAACATTCAAATAGAACAACAAACAAAGTGGGGAGAGCGAAATTTCAACAAAAGAGTTCAACAGATTTTATTTGAAATCCTTGAAGAATTGAGGATTTATACACAACTAATATGATGGGAGGAAGAAGATAGTGAAAAAAGCAATGATTATTAATAACTCGGAGGATGTAAGAGACCGGGAAACGGTTAAAGAACCGGTGCTAATCGTGTTGGGAGAGCAAAAGGAGTTAGATTGGGGTGTTCGGATCATAGCGGAGTCAATGTCTGAACTAAAGGCTATGGAGAAAACTAAAGTGTTTTATACCGATAGCATCAAGCTTGGAAGTACAGAATGGAGAGATGGCATCCTACTTTATGGTACAACGTCGGATAATATTGAGTATCCGGAATATGTAAACAAAGAAAAAGCACGCCCAGCTGCAACTGGACGCGCTCATAAATAAAATCTCAACTAAGGTCAGTTTAACAAGTGGCCGTTAGCTTATCAAGACAGAAATAAAAGAAGGTGTACCAAAATGGAGTTCTTTCCTTTATACGTCGAGCAAATGGAGGAAGATGAAAAATTCAAAAAGCTCTCACCAACAAAGAAATGTTATTACTTCTTGATGCAATCCCAAGCTAATAAAATTGGAGAATACTATATGTCTGATACTGATTTCGCTGCAGCGCTGAATTGTTCACATGAAACTATTACAGCCGCGAGAAAAGAATTCGTAAAGAATAATTGGATAGAAATCATACCAGGCCGTATAGAAAAGAACGGGAGGTTTCTAACGACAGTTTATAAGAAGGTAAAGTGGTCAAAGACTCCTAAAATAGGAGATGGGAAGCGTTTTGTTCAATTTCAGAGATTTGCTTTAGAGAAACTGTTGGGCTTCCATTGCAAGCCGGAAATTATTTTGGTTTATGTATGCTTGTATTATTGGCAAAGCATAAAATCCTTGGAAGACGGGAACTTCTTCATTAGCAAAAAAAAGATGCATGAAATTACAGGCATAAAGAGTGCGAAAAAAATTGAGCAATGTTTGGAAGAATTGCATGATATTGTGGCCTTTAGCGGAAACGAACGGTTCTTTGATTATGAAATTACCCATCACCAGTTCAAAATTCTAAATTGGGGAACACCAGTTGATCCTTCTATAGACAGTACTGCCTATTCCATTCAAAGGGGAATTTGGAACGATATCAAAGAACGGGGAACAATAATGCAACAGGAAAAGAAAGCAAAAGATCAAGAGAGAAAGCTGAAACGAATGGAAAAGGTTTATAATTTTTTTGTAGCGGAACAATCAAAAATAACAGGGAAGAAACCAGCACCATTTGGTCATCAAATTAACGAGTTCCTCTCGCATGCAGTAAATGTAGGGGAGGAGCGAATGGTGGAGCTGATCATTGATTTTTTTAAGGATAGCAATACAAAATCACAGAAAAAAACTTTAGGTAAATTTCTCGAAACATTAAAAAATGTTAAATAGTATTTGTTAAGTGGTAAATGTTAAGTGGTATAAAAATAAAAGTTATGATAGTCTTAAACTGTTGATTTTGTACCACTCAATAAAGATTTTAAAATCTTTATAAAAATAAATTAAAAGAAACTCTCTTCTTGTCCTTTTCTTAAAAAACGAAAAGGACTTTCTTTTTTTGACAGACTGTCTTTGTTTTTGACATTCGTATAGAAAGCTTGTCTATATTTTGATAGACTTAGAGAAAATAAGAAAAACTCCCACAAGGTTTGGCGGCCAACGGGAGTTTCTCGGGTTAGGGACTGTATACCCTTTTTTAAGTTTTCGTTGTTTACAATATAACACAGGTGTACATCCCTTTCCACTATGGAGAGGGGAAAAAATAATGGAAAATGCAAACTCGGTACAAAAAGCCCGGTACCATGCATGGTTTCATCACAACGATTCAGATGGCTGGATCACTGTGGCTAAAAAGACTTCACAAGGCTCTTTTAAGCAAGAACACTTTAAACCTGATCGGTTAGCGGATCAACTATCAAACTGGCTTGGAGAGGATGTTTTTTTTAGTCAAAACACCTTCTACAGACCGTCCAGGAGCATTGAGACCATTAGGCAGCTGCGCTCTTTGTATGTTGACCTGGACTTTTACCTGTTCAATTACAATCCATCATGGGTTATAGGTAAACTTGAGCACGAATTTTATGGTCAGTCTATTCCAGAACCAAATATCCTTATTTTTAGTGGACAAGGAGTCGTTCTGATCTGGTTGCTCGAGCCGGTACCTTATAAAGCCCTCCCTCTATGGCAAGCGGTACAGAACTATTTCCTAAGTGAATTAGCCAGTTTAGGTGGAGATCCGAAAGCTGCGGATGCGGCCAGGGTCTTTAGGATAGCGGGAAGTGTGAATTCTAAAAACGGCGCAGAAGTGAGCGCTGAATATAGGCATAACAATAAATATGAGCTGCGGCAGATTCAATTTGATTACCTTCCGGAGCTCAATGACGAAATAACCCCTCCTAAGAAGAAGCGGAAGGGCCGCAAGAAGAAGGTCGCTCAGCTGTTCAATACCTACAGACTTCATCATGCCAGGGTATTGGATCTGGTTAAGCTGGTGGAACTCAGAAACTATGAGGTTACTGGACACCGGGAGTTAATCTGCTTTCTGTATCGATACTGGCTATGCTGTTATACAAATGACCCTCAGGAGGCCTTGAATCAGGCTGTAACGCTTAATCTGCAGTTTACTAACCCTTTGCCCAACCGAGAGGTAGAAAGGGCTACAAGGAGCGCGGAGAAGGCTTGGAAATCAAAGAGCGATGACGAAGCAAACCGTGTTGCTGTAGAAAAAGGCTATCCAGGAGCCGGATATAACATAAAAAATACCAAGCTTATTAAATGGCTTGAAATAACGGAAGAAGAACAGACCCATTTAAAGACGATTATAGGCCCTTTGGAGAAGAACAGAAGGAAACGTATTGCCAACATGGAAATGCGCCGTCAGCAGGGTGTACAGAAGCGAGAGGACTATATAAAAGAGCAGCACAACAAGACGGACGATTTGCTGTTCAAGATTCAGGAATTGATGGACAAGCAGCCTGGTGTTAAGCAGAAGCAAATGGCTGAAATATTAGGGATCACACCTGCTCGTATCTCCCAATTGAAGAAGATTATAAAAAGTTAAATGGTCTGTACGCTTATATTATGGGCGTTAGCCTGCCAGCTGGTTTTTTAGGATCTTTTCTTTCTTCCGAAGGTGAACTTTTTCGGTACTTTTGAGGTGCACAACCGTGTTATTATGCTATTATCCAGAAGTTTTATAACATTTATGTATGTACATTGTATCTAAAATGTATGGGATTTTGCGATTAGACGCTTTATACTGATATCATCTATTGTTCTGGACCTCTTCGGGGGTTTTTTTTGATTTAGTGGCAGAATAAAGCGGTAATTTTGCGGTGAAAATGCAGGGATTTATTTAGCTTACCATGCTATTGTGATATTGTGCAGGAAGTAGCGCATTAAGGGCATAATTTATACTATAGGGAATTTTTATAGTCACTTTCATGTCACTTTTATGCCTTTTAAAGGTGTTATTCTGTTAACGTGGGGATTTGCACTTATTTTGCACTTTTGAGGGAATACAATCGTTTAAACTGGTATTATTCGCAACATGAGACTATCTTGCGACTTTAGAGGTAGATTTATCGTTTATTATGTTAATATGCAAAACTAACGTCCTCCTCTGGGTGGCGTTTTTTATTTTCGTTTTGGTGGTGGAAGGAAACACCATTATCT
>NZ_CP147409.1 GCF_037201815.1 Metabacillus sp. FJAT-52054
GTTGTGTTTGGGTCTTATTACGAAGCAACCGAATAGGTTTTAAAAATCGGTGGTCAACTTCTTGGTTGTATGGAACACGATTACTTTCCAACTAATTCACCCTTTCTTTTTAGGAATAGAAAAAAGCGTAGCTACCGAACGCTACGCTTAGTAAAGATATGGAGGTATTTACCGTAGGAAATCATTAAGGACTTCCCTACCTTATGGTCTGTAAAACCCCATTCATATACAGGGTGTTAACTGACTTTCTTAGTCATTAGTACTTTTAATATCCCTTTAACAGTAAGTGTTTATAGAGGACATTTAAACAAGTCATTTTAATTCATTAAGATACTTTCTTATTGCTGTTTCCACCATTTCATATATGTTTTTATCTTGTACAACAGCTTGTATCTTTAGTTGCTTTAAGAGATCCACGTCTAGATCAAACGAAGCCCGTTTTCTAACAACGTTTGAACTTTCGTTGGTTGGTTCTAACGTTCCAACGTTGGTTGTTTCCTTCTTTTGTGTTTTAGAAGAAACGTTCGCTTTGGCTTTTTCTACTGTTGGTGCTATTTGTTCCGAACCTTTCTTTATTTCTTCTTTAGCACTATTGTTGTTTTGTTCTTTAGTTTTTTCGTTCTTAACTTCTTTAGAAGAAACGTTCGCCTTAGCTTTTCTATTAATCTTTTTTGGTTCTGAAAAGTCATAAATAGACTGTTCCAACACGCTTTTATCACCATCAAAGTGCCAGCCTTTTTTGCCACTTAAAGAATAGCAACCAGCCTTTTTAAGTGCATTACGAGTAGGCTTTTCGCCAATAGTTAGCCGTTCCTTTGCGATCTTGTTCAATGGTTCTGTAAATGTAAGTTCAAGTATTTCTTTGATTTTCATAGCCTTCACCTCATTAAAAGTATTCGCCTTTGGTTCAGATTTTCCTACCATTCTTTTTAAAGCCGTTACTAAATTGAAAAGGATAAATACATAATGGTTAAAAGCTGATATAATAAATAAAACCATATTTTAGGAGGTTGTAAGGTGGCTAAGTATCAATTTAAACAAGGCATTTCTTGTAGTAAGTGTGGTAATCCAAATGTAAAGTTACGAGACAATATGTACTATGTAAAGTTAGCTAAAAGAATGGGCATTATTTGCTGTATAACGATTATTGGTATTCCTTTTGGAATAGGATTTTTTGTGGCTGCCGCTAGGAAAAAGAAGCAACCAATTGGAATGGTTCAATGTCTTAAATGTGGAAAGATCAAGAACTTTAAAAAGGGCGAATTATATGTGTCACAAGTAGGATGATTAGGTATCACTTTTTAAGTGGCTTAAATCTTACCTGCATGTTACGACATTTCGTAAGCGGTTTAAATTTAGGAGATTTTTAATAGATTTCTGTTGATTTACAAGGGAAGTAAGACTAGAATAATAGTAACTTAATACGAAGAACGGATAAATAAAAAGCCATTCCATATGTTATGAGTTCGCACCTCACAACGGAATGACTTCTTGTAACCTAGTGTTCGCCCACTAAGTTAAGTATAGTTAGCCCTGTCGCCACAGGACTAATTTGATACACCTATTCTACCTGTACTCAGTCGATATTTCAACTAGTAATTACTTGGAATCGTTATACATAATCAGACAGGGACAGACAAAATGCGGTATCTCTTTAACTTGTAAGCTACAAACACAGGTTAGGGGGTATCGCTTTTTTGTTGTTCGTTTCCCTGAGGTTGCCGATAACTCAGGTAAATAAAATCGTCAGGTAATGACCCAGCCAACGCAAATAAATGGGGATAGGATAGATTAACGGTGTTCCCTGTTACACCACTATCTGAAATGTGAAAGCTACATTAGTGCTGAACGAAGGAAGGGTAGGGCTTTACGAAGCCGTAGGACAAGCCACAGAGGGTTTTTAATTAAACCTGAACTGTTAGGGCTACTTGATACAGTAGGCTTGTTTAGAAGAGATTCTAGCGTTGACAGGGATATACTACGGACACCTCAGTAATTCCTGACGGATGTTGACCAACTAGTATAGAACGGCTACTACTTACATCGCTATAATTCTTGTTTTATAGCTGTGTAGGTAGTCGTTCTATGCCTTCCGTTGTCCTCGACTAGCCTTCAAGATGTTGCCAAACCCTAAAAACAAAAGCAAGTAGATTATGAGAAATAAGAACACTAATTTAAGATAGCTGATTATGTTAGAGGGGGTTGAGGACGTAGACACTTGAGGATTAGGGTGGGTCAGTAGCGATAGCGAAAGACACGCACTAACCGGAAAGGGTTCAGCAACCGAAACGAAGTGAAGGGCGGTAGTTAGCCTTTAATTATAAGAAAGGATGAAAAATCTTGAGTGATCCTACTAAACCAAATGCAGAAGAGGAATTATTGAACTTTTTGAAATCTGCTAGTCCTGAGGAAGTCCTAAGTTCTGTTTCAGGCGGAATTGCTTTAGCTGAAGCCGAGTTGAATTTAATTATTAAACTTAGAACGAATTACAAATTGGTTGACCCTGTAATAAACGTTTTATTGTATTATGTATTGCTAAGAACTGATATGAAACTTCCTGCTTCTTATGTTGAAAAAATAGCGATACATTGGGCAAGAAAAAACATAACTACAGCAGAAGAGGCACTACACATAGCTAAGACTGAACATAAAGAATACCTACGTTTAAATAACTTAAGAAAAGGTCAGGAAGTTTCTCCTGATCAAATAACTATATTGGATTCTATTAGAGGTGCAATTAAAGCAGATTTAACAGATGAACAATTAGGTAAATATGTCAGGAATGTACTTTTAAAATAAAAAAAGAACCCCACTGATCTATTAAGACCAATGGGGTTGGAAATGAGATATTTAAGTTTTTAGTTACTACCACGGAAAAACGTTAACCAGTCTTTTATAACTGGTATTGAATAAAGAACATTGCTTAAGTCACTTCATTCACTCTGTTCATTCAGTGTAATTTTAAAAGTTATTATTTATTTATAGCTATCAATAGATAGTTTATTAAGTTCTTATATTACATAGTGTGTGGGATTAACCCCTAATACAGGTTGTTTTTCAAAGTTTTTTATTGAGAGGCTGAAACCCTTGTGGCTGTAGGGTTTTCGATTAATCACAAATCTGCTGATTAACCTTATAGGGTCACAGAAACAGTACAGCTGCGTTTTAATAATCACACCCTCCTGTGACTTACCTTGTGATTATTAAATTGCTTAAACCCTTGATACATAAGGCTTTTTGAATTTTGTTAATCACAAGGTAATTATTGTAATATCAGGTTATTCTCTAGTAAACTCTATTTTAAAAAGGAGGATTTATTAGATGTCAGAAAAGAAGGGTGTTAATCAGACTCCAGAAGTAAGTGAAGCTTTTAAAAAAGCAGTTCAGGATCTTAATTTAAGTAGTAAGATTTCACAACAATTCGCCGAATTTGATAGAAGTTCTAAAGTTTTTTTTGATGATCAAATGAAACAAATGGAACGTATTCAGGACTATGAGGCTAAAAAAATAGCAGAAGAATATGAATACAAACAGTCTGTACTATCAGCATTACAAGGAATAGAAAAGAATACTGCTATCCTAACTGAAATGTCTATGTTATTAAAAGAAAATAAAGATAAACAAGAAGAGATTTTTGAGATTATGGTTGAGATTCTAGCCATTATGAAAAGTAGCAATGAGGAAGAGGCAAAAAGTAGGTTTACTACTGTAATGGAGAAAATTACAGCATTTAAAGATGGTTCAGAAACTTTGATTTCCCTTTATGGAATGGCACAGCAGGTGTACACCGTCTATCAATCTCTTTCCTAGGCTTTTATACGACTTGTTCTAAAACTTCTTATATGGCAATCTGAGGCGTTTAAAAAGGTAATTTAAAGGGCTGGTAAGCTGTTAGGTAGATTAGTCAAAATTATGCTTGCCTGCCCCCATTAAACACCGCCCTCAAAACTATTTCTTTGCACAATCCTAACAGCCCCAACGGTTTAAAATCCTACATGAAGCCCTAAAGCCCTGTTCTGTTCTTCCCCATGCACAACCGCTATTCTTATGCCTTGATCTTATCCATTGATTAAACTAGTCAACAGAAAAGACGACTTTATTTAGTCGCCTTTTTCTTTGCCCGTATCAATGTACTTTTACTAATCCCTGTCATGTTCTCGACTTCTTTATATGAATGTGTTTCTAATAGCTTTAAAGCGTGTTCTAGTTGCTTCTTGCTGTACTTATTAGGTCTGCCTTCTCTGAAATCTTCACGCTGTTTAGCGATAGCCTTACCTTCCTGAGTACGTTCTACAATCATATCTCTTTCAAATTCTGCAAAGGAACTCATAATGTTAAAGATTAGGCGTCCAGTTGGCGTATCTTCCACAAGCCCCATGTTAAGAACGTGTACTTTGACACCTTTTTGAAATAGCCTTTTTACTGTTTCTATTGCGTCAGTAGTAGAACGTGCAAAGCGATCTAGTTTAGTAACAACTAAAGTATTACCCTCTTGAAGAATAGAAAGAACCTCTTGGAACTTGGGGCGGTCTGCTTTCGTTCCTGTAAACTTCTCAGAATAGATTTTGTCGCAGCCCTCTTTTTCTAGTGTTTTAATTTGTCCTTCTAAATCTTGATTTGCTGTACTAACCCTTGCATATCCTATTTTCATTATGTATGACCCCATTTTTTTATAGTATTTATGACACTATGTTTTGACACCTTTTGATACCTTGATAATACAGCACCTTAAAAACGGTGTCAATACCTTTAAGTTTTGACACTTGTGCTAGGTAAGTCATATTATTATAGGGTCTATGTGATTAGTGCTATAATACTAATGTTCTGTTAAAAAATGAGAGGGGTAGATCCTATGTCAATCCAAACACCTATTAAATATTCTTATGCTGCTACATGCCCTGAGTGTGAAGAAGAATTTGAAGCAACAATTTTAATTGAGGATTTAGAACACGTTTCTTCAGACGAACGTAATATGGGAACAGAAAACCAATATGAATTTACAGCAGAAGTGACGTGTCCAGAGTGTAAGCATCAGTGGGATGTTAAAGGAGAACTTTGGGAGTACCCTGAGGGTGTAATTAACCTAACTGAAATTAAATAATAAAGAGAGATCTCACTAATAACAGTGAGGTCTTTTTATTATATTAAAACTATCAAAAACCAACAGTTCTGATTGGCTAACATCGGCAACGCAGCTATAAGGGTTCGCCACCGATCATAAGTCACAATCAAAAGTGGTAGTGGCTAAGGCGTCCACGTATACACCTAGATACCCGCTGACAGACAGTGAGAAGAACAGCATGGACACCAACGCCTACCAGCATGGCTACAGCTGTGACCACGTGTGGTGGCCATGACCGCCACGAGAACCACAGGAAGAACAAGCAGAAGAATGAAGAACGAACGAATGACAAGGCAAAGGGAAAAGAAACAATGAAGTAAACAATAGAGAAGAATGAAGAATACATTGAATACGCTAGGGAATGTATAGGGGCTTTGCTGATACCATTAGGACTGTCAGACAGGGCGAAGCCCACCCTCAGGGGGCAGGGGGTGTATATAGGGGTCGTCTAGTGCCTGCAAAATATATGCACCGCTTCTAAAATCTTTCTAGGAACAACTTCAATGCTGAGATTTGCATTTTAACGAAATTAGTAAGGACTAGGGTCGAGAACGAAAAGATAAATTCGCTGTAGGGCGATCTACAGTGAAGGGTGGTTAAGGTTTTTGGTAAAATGGAATGTAGAAAGGGCTTCACAAATTTTTGCGGTGTGATTTTGAAACATTTTAGGGGGCAGAGTATGAGTAACTTGAATGACGATATGCATAAGCTAACTGAGAGAATTTTGGGTAACGTAGAAGCACAAGGAAAAACAATACGTGACCTTATTAAACGAGTAGAGAAACAAACGGAAATACTAGACGAATACGCTGATAAAAATAAAGACGCAGCTGTGCCAAAAATGACAGCAAATGAAGTATTAAAAGCAATCGAGAATATGGAGAATGGAGAACGCATTAAGCTGTTAGCGGAACTATCAAAGAAGCACTTTGGAGGCAATGAATCTTTAGAGGACATTAAAGACCTTCACAATAAGTTTTGGGATGACGAGAACTAATAAAAAGGTGGCAAGGCTTATAATAGCCCTGCCTTTTTATTTGTTAAAAATGAAGCTAGAGGGCAGTTTCTTGATTTTCAAACGTAACCCAATGGTTTTACCTTCTCCGTCTATTTCCTCTTGGGAAATTGACGCTATATAGTCTTTTTTTAACCTTTTAATATGCTTTGGAACGGTTGTGTGAATGTTCCATAGATTAGTTCCTGGTTCATAAACAATAACTGTTTCTTGTTCTTCTTTATCGTAGTAAGCCATTATCTATATCTCCTTTTGATTAACATAAAAAAGCCCTGTCAGCAGTTATGCCAACAGGGACAAGTTATTTAGAAACTAAGCTTCACTTGTAAGCTAGGGGAAGTACCCCCTACAATAAGTTGATAGCGTACATAGTCCTTATTCTTAACGAACATAACTCCATGAGGTGTTTCGGTAATAGGAAAAGTACCAATCTCATTAAAAGTTACTCCATCTTGTGATTCTTCAAATTTAATAGCTAACGTAGTATCGTTATTAAGCCCTTCAACGTCTACACGTACAGCACAGACAAAGCCATTTAATTTAATGGCCTCACTAGTGACGTTTTCCTTAACGTCTGTATTTTCATAGATATTTTTAATGTCTCGCATTCCATAGAATAGATGATTTAACATGTTCAATCCCCTTTATAAGTTTATCGTGGTAATCTGTCATTTCGTTTAAGTCCACTTCTAGCACGTTCCATAGCTAATCGAGTTTGTTCAGCGATCATCTTTTCTCGTGCTTGTTCTTGGAACTCTCTATTTTGCTTTTCAATGTCCATACGTCTTTGCATGGCTTCACTAACAGCGTCATCGTCAATGTAATCACTCTTTGTTTGTTCATAGATACTCATCCCACTAGACATAGGAACAATGTTTTCGTCACGTCGCAGCTGGTCAACAGCATTTCCGATAGACATACGTTCAATCAATGGTAATTTGTTTACTTGTTCATGTGCTTCAGCGTCTCCATGTGCTAACGCACGAATAAAATCAGGGTTAAAGTTTGTCATAGTTTTATTTCCTCATTTCTTTATTGTGTTGGTTAAGATCGATAACCTTTGCTTTCTTTCATTTCTAACATCTTGCGAATGTTTATTAACTCAACGCCTGACACTCTTAATCGTTTAATGGCTAGGCGTAGCTTCTTTTCATATCTTGAAGAGAACTTTAAATCACCACGTTCTAATTTACCGACTGTACTTGGACATACATCCATTAGTTCCCCT